>NZ_JBWXVI010000023.1:0-281 GCF_059900955.1 Fructilactobacillus sp. X8R2C1 | reverse complement strand
GCTCTAGCAGCTCCGACACCTCATCCACAGGAGACGCATACTGAGCAAGTTGAGTCAGGTATGGGTGCTTAAGCTGAGTCAGTGTTTCAGCAAGCTCTGGTAAGTATTCCATTGCTTGACGAAGTCGAGCCATATCACGTGGGCGAGCAGAACGAAGTGCAAGACGAGCAAGGATACGCTCGATATCACCGATCTGTTTTAAGGTCGGCTGGAGCTCTGCAAAGAGAGCTAAATCTTTCATTTCACCAATCGCATCTAAGCGTTGATCAAGTGCCGAGATA
>NZ_JBWXVI010000022.1:0-281 GCF_059900955.1 Fructilactobacillus sp. X8R2C1 | reverse complement strand
AGTAAATTCTTTTAAATACTTCTTTTTTCGATACTTTAAGATGTCTTTTTCCATCGAATAAATAAATATACTTCCAAAAACTGAAAATGTGGTCATGTTAGAAACAAGATATATATAACTTAAATTATGTAAAATTGGCATCAGTACAATTAAAAATAATAAAAAGTAATATACCAAAGACAAATAAAATTATTAAGATCCATAAATTAAGGTAGTATTTCTTTCTCATTAAATTTACACTCTTAGGTTTTTTTATTTTTAAATTTAACCATGCTCCTAAT
>NZ_JBWXVI010000021.1:0-326 GCF_059900955.1 Fructilactobacillus sp. X8R2C1 | reverse complement strand
ATAATCTTGCCGGTAACCTGGTCGAAGGTTGCCGTTCGAGTGTAGGTAACGGTCTCAACTTTGTCATCGGAAGCTTTACTACCATCAGCGTAAACGTAGTGCACCGTTCTCGTAATGTTCTTAGTCAGATCATTTACACCAGTTCCATCTGGGTACTTCGGTCCAGTTGGGTTATTTGGATCAACTGGTTGTCCTGGTTGTCCTGGATTATCTGGCGTAACCGTCTTAGTCTTATGCTTCAAAACAACAGTAAAGGTTGGATTGTCAGTGTTGAAAGTAAAGCCATCAGCAGGGTATCCGTCGGATACCAACTCGTAGCCCTTAGC
>NZ_JBWXVI010000020.1:0-332 GCF_059900955.1 Fructilactobacillus sp. X8R2C1 | reverse complement strand
TTCGGTTCTAAGTCTGATTACAGTACAAAGAACGAAATTGCCAGCTTAGAGGCCCAAGGTTACGAATTAGTCACTGATGGTTATCCAAATGGGTACGAATTTAATACCGACAACCCAACTTTCAAAGTTATCTTTAAACACAAGACCAAGACGGTTACGCCAGATAATCCGGGTCAACCGGGACAACCAGTTGATCCAAATAATCCAACGGGACCAAAATATCCTGATGGAACTAGTAAAGATAACTTAACCAAGTCAATTACGAGAACTATCCACTACGTTTACGCTGATGGTAGTAAAGCAGCTGATGATCAAGTAGAAACCGTTACTTT